>DASYHQ010000006.1 GCA_035998445.1 Tepidisphaeraceae bacterium
CCCCCCTTGGGGTGCGCCGCGTGGGACGGCAACAGCGTCCGCACGTCCTCCCACACCACGTCGGGCAACAGCTCCTTCATCATGACCTCCGTGTCGTTCCACAATGGTAGGCACGCACCGGTTGTGAAACAGGCTCTAAGCCGGCGAACTTATCGGACGTGGAAGCGTTCGCGGGGCACCGCACCGCCTGGGATTCAGGCGGCCCTGCGGACGTTCGAGCCTCTCCTCAGCCGGTTGGCGACGAGGTCTAGCGTTCTGTCACTGCTGCATTGACGGATACAGGCGTTTAAGTCGGACGCGGGCGTCGGCGGTGGTGAAGTGCCAGTCGGCGCGGCGGCGTGCGTGGTTTGGGGCGTTAGCCCAGGCCTGCACGCGTTCGTCCAGCGTGTTCCTGTCGGCGATCCGGTCGCCGAGGCACTGCCGGGCCATCACGCCCAGCTCGATCTCGGCCATGTTCAGCCACGACCCATGCTTGGGCGTGTGATGCACCTCCAGCCGCTCGGCCAGCCGCCGGGCCTCGGCCGGGTCGAACGCGTCGTACAGGCTGGCGACCGAGTGCATGTTCAGCTGGCGCCATCACCAACACCACGCGGTCGGCCGCGGGGTAGTGCTGGTCGAGCAGGTCCTTGATGAACCAGGCCCAGTCGCGACGCGTCCGCGACTCGGTCACGGCGACGTGCCGCACGCCGGCCAGCGGCTCGAACGCGACGAACAGGTTGGCCGTGCCGTTGCGGACGTACTCGCGGCCGACGCGGGCGGGCTCGCCCGGCCGCGCCGGCAGCGGCACGCGGATCTCGCCGATCAACTGCTTGCTCGCCCGCGTCCATGCAGACCAGCGGACGCCGCGGGTCGGCCGGACGCTTGTACGCCTCCAGCACGTCCTCCATCGCCGCGACGAACGCGCAGTCCCGCTCGGGCGGGATGCACCATATCTGCCGCAGCCAGGGCTTCAACTCGTTTTTTGAGGACGCGGCGGACCGTCTCGTAGCTGAGGCGATCGTCGTCGACGTGCCCGAGCACGACCATCCGGTCGGCCAGGAGCCGCAGCGTCCAGCGGTCGCGTCCACGGGGCGGGTTCGAACAGGCCAGGGCCACCAGCCGCGCCTCACCGTCGCCGTCGAGCCGGCGCTCGTACACGCGCGCCGACGGCCTGGGCGTCGGGGCCGCGGCGAGCCCCTCCTCGACGAACCGCTGCCGCACGCGCGCGACGGTCGCGACGCCGCACTCCAGCGCATCGGCCACCTCCGCGTCCGACGCGGCCGGACCGCCGCCGCCCTCGTCGCACTTGAGCAACACCCAGGCCCGGACCAGCGTCCGTGCCGCCGACCGACCGCGACGCGTCATCCCGTCGAGTTCCGACCGCTCTTCCGGCGTCAGCGTGACATGGTACTTCCTCAACACATTGGCCTCCTTGCAAGGAAATGCCAACACATTACTCGCTTCACGAGTCACGGAACACTAGCCGCTACCCCACGTGACCCTCGGACCTCCTCACCTAACGCCCACCGAATACTTCTTGACAACGATGCGGTCTGTGTTACCTTGTAGGTAACATGAGTGGACTTAGGCGGGTTACGATCAGGGAAGCGCATGGAGCTACACATAAGCGACAAGGACCTTCGCCGAACTCTCGCGGACGATGGGAAATTGAAACGCCAGTATGGCAAAGACATGGCGAGCAAATTGCGAATCAGGCTTGCGGTACTCCGTGGAGCACAGTCGCTAGCTGTTTTCTGGCCTCCTTTCTCGGGACCGGAGCGCTGTCACGAACTGAAGGGGCGCCTTGCGGGCGTATTCTCGATTGATTTGAAGCAACCATACCGGCTGTTGTTCAAGCCGCTCGAGGATTCCCCTCCAGTGGATCGTACTGACGAACTAAAGCGATGGAAGGAAATCACAGCAGTTGAGATCACGGCGATTGAGGATACCCATGGATAGTCGGGAACAGACATTATTCGAACCAGCTACTGCCGTTTATCCTGGCGAGGTGGTGTCCGAGTATCTCGAATACCACGGTTGGGCGCAGCGTGAACTTGCGCGACGTAGCGGACTTACACCGAAGACGATAAGCGAGATTTGCAGCGGAAATGCACCTATCACGCCACCAACGGCACTTGCCTTAGAGAAGGTTTTTCAGAGGCCCGCTCATCTTTGGCTTACCCTCCAATCGCATTTTGACGAGTTCGAAGCGAGACAGCGTCAACAGGTAAGCCAGAACAAGTGGACCGAATGGGTTCTTGAATTTCCGTTAAAAGATATGAAGCGATTGAAGTTTTCGGTGCCGAGTCGGCAATCCGACGTTGAGTCGCTACTGAATTTCTTCGGAGTGTCTTCGCCAGATAGTTGGCAGTCGGTGTGGGATGCCTCGGCGGTAGCTTATCGACAGACTCGTCAGTTTCGCACGAGCCAAGGAGCAATGGCAGCATGGGTGCGCGAAACCGAGATAGTTGCCATGGAACTCCAATTACGGGAGTTTGACGAACAGCTGTTGCGCTCATCGATAGGTGAAATGCGACAACTAACTTGCAAGCGTACAGATGAAATCATGGACCCGCTCCAGAGCATTTGCGCACGTGCGGGCGTCGCAGTAGTGCTTGTCCCTGCATTGCCTCAGACGGGCATTAGTGGGTGCTCTCGGTGGTTAGGGAATAGGGGAGGATTGATAGGGCTAACTATGCGTTACAAGACGGATGATCAGCTTTGGTTCACGTTTTTCCATGAGTTGGGACATTTGCTGTTGCATAGGAGAAAGCGTTCCTTCGTTCTAGATAATGCGGCCGAAACGTTGGATGACCGAGTAGTCGATCCGGAGATGGAAGCATTCGAGTCTGAAGCGAACGCGTTCGCGAGAGATGCCTTGATTCCTGCGAAGGAACTCAGCGAATTTATACGCAAAGGCGTTTTCACTAATGATTCGATCCACGACTTCGCACAGGATATCGGAGTTGGTCCTGGGATTGTGGTGGGGAGGTTGCAGCATGACCTCATTTTGGGACGGCATCAAGGAAATGCATTTAAGCAGAAGCTTAATTGGACGTTTTGATCAATGAGGAGAACAGATGGTTGGCAAGATATTCATTACTCGAAGTGGTTATGATCCGGAGAAGGGGAAGCACGTAAAGGATCCATATCTGGGCCCAAATCCGACGATGGGCGCTTGCCGCCCTGACATACGGAAGCAGCTCAAGATCGGCGACCATATTTTCGCGATTTCGGGCAAGCTGAAAGGTTCAAACCAGTTTGTGATGGGCGGATTTTCGATCGTGGAGAAGATCCCGGTACAGGAAGCATACGAACGGTTTCCCGAACAGAAGCTGCATACGCTCGAAGACGGTCAGCTCGCAGGTAACATTATTGTCGACCGGTCGGGCCGGCAGCTGAACATTGATACACATAAGCCCGAAACGATCGATCAACGTGTGAAAAACTACGTCGTGGGTGGTGATCCAATCTGCCTCGAAACCCCGAAGGAGATAATGCTGGGGCGGAATGAGACATTAGATGCACTGCGCGAAATTCTGAAGCGCAAGGGTGGCTCGCCATTTGAGGTCGTCGGGAGATACGGCACCCTGCTCACCGAAGAGCAAGTTGAAGGGCTGCGTACGTGGCTCGAAAGCATTAAGAAGCGAGCGATTGCATGAGTGCGGTGTGGTGGTCGCGAGTGAGTCCGCGAGAAAGGCAATCTATGAGCGCGCATGAACAGCGTACTGATCCGGTGCAAGACGCACGGCACCCTCGCGTCCCATCGATTAATAATCCCAACTCCTGCGTTTATGACGTTTGTCTTGATGATTTCGCAGGTGGTGTAGGACTTTGGGGGGCAGTTCCAGCCGGCTACGATACCACGCGACTTCCGATGGATCGTGGCATTCACGTCCACGCCAGAAGCACTAGAGGTAGGATCAAGCAGGTCGATAAAACGCACTCCGTTGTGCGCCTCATCGGCACGCGCTTGCCGAGAGATGGAATCGTCGTTTCTGAACTCGAAGCAATATATTTCATGGTGTCGACGGTATTTGGTATTGCTCCGCAGAACCTCGTCTGCCCAGCATGCGGCTCGCCCCATCTCGATCAAGACTGGTATTGCGTGCATCCTCATCTTGAACACGAGTGCGAGAAGTGTGGTACCAAATTTGAATCAACGGAACTGGCGGTGGGCAATCCCATCGTAACGGTGCGTGAACTCTGTGGTTTCCCTCAACAAACCATCGTGCGCTCGAATAAGCAGCTCGACATTTCGCAAAAGCAGTTCGGCAATGGCCTGTTGATATGGGGATCGAACCCAGCCTTTCTTTGGACAGGCGGTCATGCAGAGCAGGAAGGCATGCATGTTCACGTTTTTGGATCATCCACCGAAGCACCCGAGCTGGACGAGACGTTCGGCACTGTTCAGATTGATGGTGTCGAGGTTGATGCGCAGCTAGTTCGCCTCCACATGGCACAACAATCTCTTCCGTCCCTGCGTGGAAAGATTGCAGTCGTACATTGCCCCGAATGTTCGATTGCACAGGCCGATTCAGGTTCCGACGCGTACACGCCATCTATTTGCCGAGTGTGCTCGACCTGTGGTTGTCGGTTCAACGCCGAGCGTGAAGTAGTATCAAACCCAATTCTGACAACATTCGATCGATTAGCAGAATTTGCGCAGCAGGAGCCGCAACGTTATGTTCTCAACCTGCCGATTGTCCGTCCTGCTGCTTAGAGTCTCTAACAAAACGCCTGATGAAGTGTTCGCCAGCAGATGATCGCGCAGCCGAGCGTCAGGAACGCCTCATGAATGTCACGCCGCCGCTCCCACCGCACGCGCAACCGGCGGAACTGGTGCAGCCAGCTGATCGTCCGCTCGACCGGCCAACGCCACACGCCCAGCCCGCTGCCGTCGCGAGAAGTCGATGCGGTCGGCGTGCCGCAGCCTGGCCAGCAGCAGGCGGTGCAACGCGTCCCAGACGCCGGCCGACTGCCAGTCGCGCAGGCGTCGCCAGCAGGTCATGCCGCTGCACCCGATCTCGCGTGGCAGGTCGGCCCAGCCGATGCCGGTCTTGAGCACGAACAGGATGCCGGCCAGCGCGACGCGGTCGTCGACGGGCCGACGCCCGCCCCGCGGGCGGGACCGGTGTGCATGTAGCAGTGGCGAGATCTGATCCCAAAGCTCGTCCGTGAGCAGGTGTGCCATGGCGTCCTCCTTGACGAACCGACAGCTTGTATCGACACCGCCACGGCGCGAACGGACGTTTTGTTAGAGGCTTTAGCCGGTTCACGTCGTAGACTAGGCACCGGCCGCGGTGCCCGTCTCCGTTTTGGCGGACGTATAGGAGCGGATGCCGGTGCTTGTCCGTGGCACCGCCCACCACTTCCCTATTATGAGCCCAATGCACCCATCCACGTCATCTTCTCCGCCTGGATCGTCTGATACTTAGGCCTCGGCGTGTTGAGCGTGTTTCCGGAGACGCCCGCGGGGCGGGTGTTTGTGCCGCTCATCCATCTCAGCTTTGTCCTGATCTTCATGAGGGCGCAGCGGGCGGGCGGCGGGGATCTGTTTCCTGATCGCGATCGTGACGTTGGTCATGCAGCCCAACTTCATCTGGAAGCGAGACGCGTGCGGCGACCTAAGCCCCGCGTGCTGTCGTTCGAGATCCTCCGCATCGTGGCGGCGCTGCTGTACCTGGCCTTCTACCTCTCGCCGCAACGGGAACACTATTTGAACGCCCGCGCTAGTCGGTAGCGTATCCTCGGATGAAGCCGACCGAAGCGGCATGCCCCCCACTTCTGCTGCATCCGTTTGTCAGCCAATCCAGTGCGAGGGAGGGGATGGTGCTGTCGGTTTCGTAATTGTTCCTGCCCATCCACTTCTCCATCGTACCCGCGATACGCTGGCGGATTAGGTGGACGCGGCGATTCGGGAACCCTGGCATGTGCCAATAATGCGGCTACGACCTTCAAGCCACAACCGACCGCTGTCCCTAATGCAACAGGGTGCCGACTATCAGAACTCAGTTCATGCAGAGAGTGCCTAGATGAGGATAAGGTGGCTCTCAGATTATCGAGGGTACAACTTGATACGCGGCGGCACATTGACGTGTATGCGGGTCATGCACCCCTACCCGGAGGACCGCCGATGACCGCCACACCGTTCGCACCCGCCCTGCCACCACCGCCCCACCGTTCTAATGGCCCCACGGCCGGCATCGTGGCCGTCGGCTACCTGCGGCGCAGCACCGACCGCCAAGAGCAGTCGCTCCCCGACCAGCGCCAGGCCGTCGAGCACTACGCCGCCGCCCACGGCATGCAGATGAGCCGCTTCTACGTCGACGACGCGATCAGCGGCACCTCGACCGCCGCCCGCAAGGCGTTCCAGCAGATGATTGCCGACGCCCAGCTCCCCCACCGCCCGTTCACCGTCGTCGTCGTCTACGACGTCAAGCGCTTCGGCCGCGTCGACAACGACGAGGCCGGCTACTGGCGCCACCTGCTCCGGGCCGCCGGCGTGCAGGTCCGCTACGTCACCGAGAACTTCACCGGCGACGGCACCGACGACCTCCTGCGCCCCGTCAAGCAGTGGCAGGCCCGCCAGGAGAGCAAGGACCTGTCGAAGGTGACTATCCGGGGCCTGCTGACCCGCAGCACCACCGGCTGCTGGATGGGCGGCGCCCCGCCCTACGGCTACGACCTGCGCTACGCGACGCAGGCCGGCCAGTTCCTCGTCCGCGTGCGCTACGAGCCGGACGGGACAAAGCTGGCCATGGACGAGCCCGGCCAGACGATCTTCCGCACGATCACCAAGGGCGAGTCGCTGGCCGTCACCCGCCGCGACCGCTGCTGGCTCGTCCCGGGGCGTCCCGACCGGGCCGAGGCGGTGCGGCGGATCTTCGATTTGTACGCGGGCGGCCGCGGGTTCAAGCTCATCGCCTCGGCCCTGAACCGCGAGGGCGTGCCGCCGGCGCGGGGGCCGGGGTGGGCCCGGCGGTGCAGCGGGCTGTGGTCGCTGACGAGCGTGCGGGCGATCCTCGTGAACCCCGCCTACTGCGGGGACTTGGCGTGGAACCGCCGGACCGACGCCCGCTTCCACCGCATCGCGAACGGCGTCGCGGCCGAGCGGCACGTGACCGGACGGAGGCTGGAGGCCAACGCGCCGCAGGACTGGGTCGTCGTGCCCGACGCCCACCCGCCGCTGGTGCCGCGGGCGCTGTGGGAGTCGGCCAACCGGCGGATGGCCGCCGTGCCGGAATCGCATCGCCAGCGTGGGACGCACCCGCAGCAGCGGTCGGGCGTGACGGGGCCGAAGGCGAAGTTCCTGCTGTCGGGGCTGATCACGTGCGGGCGGTGCGGCGGGCGGTACGAGGGGATCACCCAGCGATTGCGGACGAAGGACCTGCACGGGAACACGAACAAGAGCTACTTCTACGCCTGCGGCAATGCGATCCGCCGGGGGCCGGGCGTCTGCACGTTCGGGCAGGTGTCGCGGGACGGGCTGGAGCGGGCGGTCGTGGCCGCAGTCGTGAGGTTCTACGACGAGCGGTACGGCGGGTCGCTGGCGAAGATCCGGCGGGCGATCGAGGCGATGCTCGGGGAGGATCGCACGCGTGCCGCAGCGACCCAGGGCGAATTGAGTCTGCGGCTGGCGAAGGTTGAAGGGACAGTGCGGAACCTGCTGGACAACATCACGGCGGCGAACCGGGCGATGGTCGATAGGCGGCTGGTTGAGCTGGCGGCTGGTTGAGCTGGCGGCCGAGCAGGAGGAACTACGCCAGCAGCTCGAGGCGGCGGACCGGCTGGCGGTGACCGACGAGCAGGTACGTGAGGCGGCCGTCGCTGCACATCGGTCGATCGGGGCCCTCGCAGCCGTCTTGGACAACTTCGCGGCGCCGGGGGATGAGCACCTGCGACGGGCCGCGATCGCCTCGGCTGTCCGACGTGTGGATCTCGCGGCCGACGGTAGCGGTGCAACCGTTTGTGCTGCCACGTTGCCCGAGACCGCCGAACGGCAGTTCCCCATGACTCATGTTAAGTTGCAGTTAACACTGACTTAGGCGTTTAACTCAGTCCGGTTCTGAGGCTACTGGAGCAATCCAACCGACACGTCAGTCACACCCTCGACCTTGGTCCGCCAACAGCATGACCAAGCGGAACCAAGGCTCGGCGTTGCGCGGCACCGGCCACTGGTGGGAACCGCCCGTCTCGACCGATAGGAGCAGACTACTCATGAAGCGTTTTAGTTAAGGTCCCATTGCGAAATTGGCATCGGAGAAGGTGTTCTTCGTCCCATCTCGCTTGCACCGATATTGTGAAGAAAGACTGCGTTTCTTCACCCTCGTTGCCCGCGAGCTTGTTGGCCTTCTCCTCGCTCATTCGTTTTCGAAGTGCCTCGTACAATGGCGTAGCCATTCTGTTTCGCGGTCGCAGATCGAGGGAAACAACTTGGACTAGATTCCACAACTCATCCGGCTCAACCGGCGCTTTCCATCTCTTCGCATCCTGAATCAATTCCGACTCTAATACATTCGATATCTTCTGTTGTAAATCCATAAACTGCTGCAGCGACTGCCAGTGAAAGGAATTGATAGCAAACTTCCCTTGGCGGAACTTACCGTTCGGCTCATCCGGCAAGACGCTAAGGACGAGTTGAGCCCTGCCCTTCGGGAACAATAGCGGATTAAGAACAGGCGATACCAGCATGCCAACCACATCCCCATCGGAGTCAGGGCCATCTACAAAACGAAGTTCGAACAAATCCATAATGGGCTCCATTCAGTAGTTCTTCTGTTCGCTATTTGTACTTTCGATTGTTCAGTATCTGCCAGAACGAAACGCCACCTGTATGACGATTGTCGGCGTGATTCTTGTCCTCAACGGACTCCATTATGCCAAGAATTTCATGGTGATGCCATGTTCGGCCGCTGAACATGCCATTGCCAACAGACGCTGTCGCGTCGGTCATCAGGTCACCCAGCCAGTCAGGGTTCGTCTGCATAGAAATTAGCGTCTTGCTCAAATTGAACGCGTCAGAGAATAAGGATGCATAGGTGGCTAACTTGTAATCCTTGGAGCGCGCTCCGGTGTAAGGGATGAAGGTGCTTGGAATGTCGCTATCTATGTTCTTTACTCCATCCGGCAGAAACTTTGTCGCTTTGATCTTGCGATCATATTCCGCTGCTTCGAGGTCCGCAGCCCCACCCTCTAGACCTGCAAGATACTTCGCAACCTTGTGTACTTTGAGGGCTAGCTTTCCCCTGTCCACAGTGCTCTTATAAGCTTTCTCGAATACCAGCCATTCGTACAGGTAATAGCCTATAGCCAGCAGATGCCGGTGGCCTTGAGTTGGGGGCAAATCCCTAGAGCATGTTATGGACTTTTCCTTCGCGTGGCGCTGAACTTAGGGGATGGCAAGGAAGCCTTACCCCAGCGACGTCTCGGATGAAGAGTGGGATTTTGTGGTCGCATACCTCACGCTGATGACCCACGATGCTCCGCAGCG